>NZ_JBQDLF010000004.1:0-14414 GCF_052095815.1 Brachybacterium sp.
AGCCGTTCTGCGCCTACGACGCGACGCTCCCCATCACCACGAACCGGGAAGAGCCATTTAACCCCTCTCCACCCGGCGCGGCAAGGAACCTCCCCGCCGATCGGTCGGGAACCGGAGTTCACTCCTCCCGGGTCAGTCAGTGCTCTGGGTCGGCGCCTTCTGCGCACAGTCCGGCTTCTGCACCTCGGTCTCCGCAGCGGTGCCATGCTTCCGGCTGCAGAATCGGTGATTTCCACAGCGCGCCGCTGCGTCACGCACGATCGAGTCGTGAGTTCCGCGCACCATGACGCTTCTTACGGCGCACTTCTCACGACTCGATGGGCAGAACTCACGTTGAGACCCAGCAGCACCCGTGCCCGGGCAGAGCAGCGCCCCGCGGCGCGGTCCGGGAGGACGCGCGGCGGGGCGCTGCTGCGGCTGCTGTCAGCGGGAGCTCACTCCCACTCGATGGTGCCCGGGGGCTTGGAGGTGATGTCGAGGGTGACGCGGTTGATCTCGCTGACCTCGTTGGTGATGCGGCTGGAGATCCGCGAGAGCACCTCGTAAGGGACCTTGGCCCAGTCGGCCGTCATCGCGTCGTCGCTGGTGACGGGGCGCAGCACGACCGGGTGGCCGTAGGTGCGGCCGTCGCCCTGGACGCCCACGGAGCGCACGTCCGCCAGCAGCACCACGGGGCACTGCCAGATGGTGCGGTCCAGGCCCGCGGCGGTCAGCTCGGCGCGGGCGATCGCGTCGGCCTTGCGCAGGATGTCGAGCCGCTCCTTGGTGACCTCGCCGATGATGCGGATCCCCAGCCCCGGTCCGGGGAAGGGCTGGCGCCAGACGATCTCGTCGGGCAGGCCCAGCTCAGAGCCGACGGCGCGCACCTCGTCCTTGAACAGGGCGCGCAGCGGCTCGACCAGTTCGAAGGAGAGGTCCTCGGGGAGGCCGCCCACGTTGTGGTGGCTCTTGATGTTCGCCGCGCCCTCTCCGCCGCCGGATTCGACGACGTCCGGGTAGAGCGTGCCCTGGACGAGGAACGCAGTGGCTTCGGCGTGGTCACCCTCGACGACGCCCTGCTCGCGCAGGATGTCCGCCTGGGCCTGCTCGAAGGTGCGGATGAATTCGCGGCCGATGATCTTGCGCTTGGTCTCGGGGTCGGTGACCCCGGCGAGGGCGGTGAGGAACTGCTCCTCGGCGTCGACCATGACGAGCTTCGCACCGCCGGTGGAGTCACCGAAGGCCTGCTCGATCTGCTCGGACTCGTCCTGGCGCATGAGGCCGTGGTTCACGTACACGCAGGTGAGGCGATCACCGATGGCGCGCTGCACCAGCGCTGCAGCCACGGCGGAGTCCACGCCGCCGGAGAGTCCGCAGATCGCGGAGCCCTCGCCCACCTGGGCGCGGATCCGTTCGAGCTGCTCCTCGATCACGTTCCCGGTGGTCCAGGCCGGCTCGATGCCAGCGCCGCGGTGCAGGAAGTTCTCGAGCACCTCCTGGCCGCGGTCGGAGTGGCCCACTTCGGGGTGCCACTGCACGCCGTAGAGCTGCTTCTCGGTGTTCTCGAAGGCGGCGACGGGGCTGCCGGAGGAGGTCGCGACGACCTCGAAGCCAGATGGGGCGGCAGTGACGGAGTCGCCGTGGCTCATCCACACGTTCTGCTCGAGGTCCTGGGAGCTGAGCAGCTGCGACGTGCCGTCGATGCTCTCCAGGCGGGTCGCGCCGTACTCCCGCACGCCCGTCGGCGCGACGGTCCCGTCGAGCGCCGCGGCCATGGACTGAAAGCCGTAGCAGAGCCCGAGCACGGGCACGCCAGCTTCGAGCAGAGCCGGGTCCAGGCGCGGGGCGCCCTCGGCGTAGACGGAGCTGGGCCCGCCGGAGAGGATGATCGCGCGGGGCTGCTTGGCGAGGATCTTCTCGGTGGGCATCGAATGCGGGACCACCTCGGAGTAGACCCGGGCCTCGCGCACGCGGCGGGCGATGAGCTGTGCGTACTGGGCGCCGAAGTCGACGACGAGGACGGGGCGCTGGTCGGTGTCGTTCACCCGGCCGAGTCTACGGGGCGTGTCCCATCGTGGCACCTTCTGGGCCGCGCAGTGGGGAGGATCCTCATCACGCCCAGCCTTCAGCTCACGCCCGCTTCACAGCTCACGCCCAGTCCTCGGATCACGCCCAGTCCTCAGTCCCCCGTCGGCCACTGCCGGACCCCGCGACCCCGGTGGGGCGTCGGACGCCCTGCGACACGCCGTGGTACGGCCGGACCCGCCGACGAATTCAGCAGATTTGACAGGGTGAATAGGCTCTGGACTCGTCCTCTCCCCTTTACGCCGAGTCGTATGCACTCCTCAGAGCCTAAGAACGGGGCCGCGCCCCGCCGAAGGCTCGAAGAGCACCGCAATCGGACCATAGCCGCTGGTCGGCCTTCTAAAGTGAGGGCATGACATCCCTCCCTCTCTTCGCTGCGGCCGCGCCGCCGCCGAGGCCGCGTGCCGGGGGCACGACGGTCTCCCGCTGGGGCGATGAGCTCTCACGGCATCATCGGCTGAGCCTCGCGGCCGGCGCAGCGCTCACCCTCACCGTCCTCGCCGTGGCACTGTCGATGACGGTCGAGGGAATCACGCACCTGAGCTCGCTGCTGCAGCTGCTGGCCGTGTCCGTGCTCCTCGTGATCAGCCAGGCCGGGGCCCTCGCCGCCACACTGCCGCGCTCCCTGGCGCTGCGGGCGCTCGGCACCGTGGCGGGCGTCGTCGTGCTCCTGCTGATGAACGCGATCGGTTTCGGCGGGCTGTGGATCGTGCCGGTCGCCACTGCGGTGGTGCTCCTGCTGCGCAGCTCGCCGGCGTCCTGGCGCCGCCTCCTCGCCGCCGGGACGACACCGTTCGCCGCCGCTGCGATCGCGATGTGGGCGAACGGCCTCGCCGCCTCCGCGCTGGTGCGCACCCCGATCCTGCTCACCTCGTTGCTGGCGCTGGCCGCCGGGACGCTGCTGCTGGTGAACTACCTCGCCGGGCGAGACACGTGGGGAGCGATCCTGCTCGCCTCTGCCGCCACGCTCGGCATGGGCGGGCTGCTGAGCTTCATGGGATCGACCCTCGAGGCCGCCGCCGCCGACGAGGACTCGCTGACCTCCATGATCTACAGCCTCGGGATGCTCGGCATGAAGAAGCTGGATCTCCTCCTGCCGATCCTCGTGGTGCCGGTGATCGCGATCATCGCGCTGATCCGTCTGCGGGGCGGCTCCAGCGGCGAGACCGGCTGGGCGCCCGAAGAGGCCTCCCCTGCCGTCTCTGCGGCGGCGCTCGGCCTCGCGGTCCTGACGCTGCTGCCCGCCCTCGTGGGCGTGCTCAGCGACGATGCCAGCGCCCTGCTGGGCCTCCTCATCGACACCGTCTACATGATCGGCTGGGTGCTGTGCCTAGTGCTGTGGTTCAGTCTGCATCGCGACGTGGTGGGCCGACGGCTGCCGCTGACGGCGCTGTCGCTGGATCACGCCCTTGTGATCAGCTTGATCGTCCTGTCACCGCTGCTCAGGGGCGTCCTGACCTGGCTGGGTCTCATGATCGAAGGAGCGCCGCTGTATGAGAGTCTCTGAGATGCCGCGGATGCCGCGCGCGCAGGCGCGGACCGCACTGCGCTGGCCGGTGCGGATCACCGCCGCGGTGTACGCGCTGGTGATCGTGCTGGGTTTCGTGTGGTTCTGGCAGGACCTCATCTTCTCCGACCGCCAGAACGCGGTCGGCACCCACACCAACCCGAGCGCGCTCGAGGTGGGTGAAGGCCTCACCGTCAACAAGATGAAGTACCACGAGGGCTGGTCCCTCGCCGAGGATCCCGACCAGGGAAAGCCCACCATCGTGGATCTCGAGGTCACCAACCAGCATGGCCCGGGGCTGCTGATGCCCGGGGACCGTGAGGTACTGGTGGACATCTTCTTCTACCGCGGAGACACCGTGGTGTACGAGGTGCTGTGCTCCTCCGACGGGGAGATCGCCCCCGGGCAGACAGTCACTCTGGACTGCGGACCCTACCTGTACGACTGGACCGAGGACTTCGACCGGATCGAATTCGTCCAGTCGAGCTGACTGGCCGCTTAACCGGCCGCGCGGCAGGTCAGGGCCGCTCGAGGTCGGACAGGGTGGGGCGGCGCGCGAGGTCGGACTCGACCTTCTGGTGGGTCCAGCGCTCACCGAAGAAGGACAGCACCGGGATGATGCCGAAGAACATCAGCAGCAGCATCCGCGGCATGCCCCAGCGCATCTTCATCCACAGGTCGAAGCCGAGGACCACGTAGATCATGTAGATCAGGCCATGGATCGGGGACCACACGGAGGAGACCTGGTCCCAGAACGGAGAGACCGAGGTGAAGAGGCCGTCGCCGCCGTAGACCCCGTAGCGCATCGACATGATCGCGACCAGCACCAGCAGGGCGATGCCCTCCACGATGGAGGCCACGCGGAAGCGGGCGAAGGAGGTCCTGGCGGCGACTTCGTCGAGGGGGCGGGGAGCGGGCACGGGTCACACGTCCTTGTCAGGGGTCGGGGTGGGGGTCGGGATGGGGGCCGGGGTGGGGGTCGGGGTGGTCGTCGAGCCGACGGCCGAAGCGGAGGAGAGCTCGGGGGTCGAGCGCTCGATCGAGGCGTTCTCGGCGAGGATCTGCTCCATGGCCTCACGGCGATCTGCGATCTCGTCGAGATGGGCGGCTCTCACCGAGCGCCACCACAGGTAGAGGAAGAAGACACCGAACATGACCCACTGGAGTGAGTAGCCCAGGTTCTGCCAGTCCAGGCCGCGGGAGAACTCGGACTCTGCGGCAGGGACGGGGCGCAGTCCTCCCGCAGGTTCATCGAGCGAGACGTAGCCGGCGAACATCGGCGAGCCCCATTCGTTGACCAGCAGCGGGGTCGCGATCTCACTGGCCACTCCGTCGACCACTCCACCGGAGGCGGCTTCGCTGGCTTCGAGCCGGCCAGAGATCTCGACCTCGCCCTGCGGGGCTGCGGGAGCGAGCGACGGATCGATCTGGCCATCCTCAGCGGTGAGCTCCGCGGCGGGGATCCAGCCGCGCAGCACCGGGAGCCGCCCCTGGCTGCCGTCCTCGAGCTCGATGAGCAGCGAGGTGACCACGAGCACCGCCTCGGTACCGCCGATGTTCCGGCCCGGGACGATCACCTGCTCCCCCGGCGCATAGGTGCCGACAGCGGTGACGGTGTCTCCCACGATCGAGTTGGTGACTGCTTCGCCCACCCCGACCACGCCGCGGATGTCACCGAGCTGCTCGGAGCCGGCGGCCTTATCGGTGATCGCCTGATGCGCGCGGTCCCATTGCCAGGTCGCCAGCAGACCGCACACCACGGTCGCCACCACCATCAGGGCGAGCAGCCCCAGGAAGCGGGGGCGGAGGGCGACACGGAGCATGAGGTCCATGGTACGAGCCGCCGCCCGGACGGACCCTGGGCAGCGACGCCTCTCACACCGCGTCGTGCAGGGCGCCCTCCCCCGCCCGTCTGCGGACTTCGCGCCCCACCCGTCTGCGGACTTCCAGGTCCGTGCCCTTACCCCGTGCCCGGGCCCGGAACAGGTACCACCAGTCCCGCACTCTGCGGAGGTGCCGCGCCTATGCTGGGGAGCGTGTCCCAGAGTGTCTATATCGCCAGCCCGGAGGGGATGACCGGCAAGTCGATGGTGGCTTTCGGTCTTCTAGAAGCCCTCGCCTCCCGTTCCGACCGCGTCGGGGTGTTCCGTCCCGTCGTCAAGGCCGACCGCACGCGCGACTACGCCGTCGACCTCCTCACCAGCCATCCCGCCGTCGAGCAGAGCTATGAGGATGCGATCGGGGTGGATCACCAACTGGTGATCTCCGATCCCGATCTCGCGCATGAGCGGATCCTCGCCCGCCACCGCGAGCTCGCCGAGCGCTTCTCGGTGCTGGTGGTCCTCGGCTCCGACTATGACGACCTCGCCAATCCCACCGAGCTCGCCTTCAACGCCGAGGTCGCCGCCAATATGGGCGCGCCCGTGGTGGTCGTGCTGTCCGGGCTGGACCGCAGCCCTGACCAGATCGCGGCGCTGGCGGCGGTGTCCGTCAGCGAGTTCGGCGGCCATCACGCGCTGCCGATCGCCGTGGTCGTCAACCGCGCGGAGGTCGATTCCCTGGATGCGATCCATCAGGCGGTCACGGCGAAGGTCCCAGACGCCCTGGTCGCAGCGATCCCGGAGAACCCGGTGATCATGGCCGTCACGGTGCAGGAGCTGAAGGATGCCATCAACGGCACCCTCCTGCAGGGCAATCCGGAGTGGCTGGACCGCGTCGCGATCGGCACCGTGATCGCAGCGATGAGCCTTCCGAACGTGCTCTCCCGCCTCACCGAGAACTGCACCGTGATCGCTCCCGGCGACCGCTACGACCTTCTCCCGGGCCTAGTGATGGCGCAGCAGTCCGGCACCTTCCCGGCCCTCTCCTCGATCGTGCTGACCGGTGGCTATGACGTCCCCGAGGAGGTGGGACGGCTGATCTCCGGCGTGCAGCAGGACCTCCCGATCATCGCCACCGACCTGTCCACCTTCGACACTGCGGTGGCGGTCGCGAAGTCGCGCGGCAGGCTCGACGTCCACAGCCCGCAGAAGATGGATGCGGCACGTCGCGCGGTCGCCGAACACCTGCCGATCCCCGAGCTGCTCAACTCCCTCGAGGTGACCAGGAGCGAGGTCGTCACCCCGATGATGTTCGAGTTCGAGCTGCTCGCCCGCGCCCGCGGGGAGAAGAAGACGATCGTGCTTCCCGAGGGTGATGAGCCCAGGATCATCGCCGCCGCCGAGGCGCTGCTCGCCCGGGGCGTCGCCGACCTGATCCTGCTGGGCGATGAGAACACGATCCGCGCGAAGTCCGCGCAGCTCGGCCATGACATCTCCGAGGCCCGGATCGTCTCCCCTCACGACCATGAGCACGTCGAGAGGTACGCCGCGGAGTACGCGCGACTGCGCGCCAAGAAGGGCGTCACCCTGGAGCAGGCTCGCGAGAAGGTCCAGGACGTCTCCTACTTCGGCACCATGATGGTGCAGATGGGTGAGGCCGACGGGATGGTCTCCGGCGCCGCCCATTCCACGGCCCACACCATCCGGCCCTCCTTCGAGATCATCAAGACCAAGCCCGGGGCGAAGATCGTCTCCTCGGTGTTCCTGATGGCGCTCGAGGACCGTGTGCTCGTCTACGGCGACTGCGCTGTGAACCCCGACCCCACTGCGGAGCAGCTGGCGGATATCGCCGTGCAGTCCGCCGCGACCGCCGAGCAGTTCGGGGTGGAGCCGCGGATCGCGATGCTCTCCTACTCCACCGGCACCTCGGGCACCGGCGCCGATGTCGACAAGGTGCGCGAGGCCACCACCCTGGTGCGCGACAGCAACCCGGAGCTCGATGTCGAGGGACCGATCCAGTACGACGCGGCCGTCGATGCCTCTGTCGCCAAGACCAAGCTCCCGGATTCCTCGGTGGCGGGGCGGGCGACGGTGTTCGTTTTCCCCGACCTCAACACCGGCAACAACACCTACAAGGCGGTGCAGCGCTCCGCCGGGGCGATCGCGATCGGCCCGGTCCTGCAGGGCCTGAACAAGCCGGTCAACGACCTCTCCCGCGGGGCACTGGTGGACGACATCATCAACACCGTCGTGATCACCGCGATCCAGGCGCAGGCCGACTCCGCCGCCCCCGTGCACTGACCTCCCACCCTCCAGCGATCAGGAGCTCCTCTGCCATGGCAGCACCCACGGACCCACGCGTCCTCGTCATCAATTCCGGCTCGTCGTCCCTGAAGTTCCAGCTGCTGTCCCCCGCCGACGGCACGGTCGATGCGACCGGCATCGTCGAGCGGGTCGGGCAGGAGCAGGGCAATGCGACGATCACCGCGGGCGAGCGGGAATCCACCTTCGAGGGACCCGTGCCGGACCACAAGCAGGCGATGAAGATCGTCCAGCACCTCTTCGAGGACGTGGGTCTGTCGCTCTCCGATGACCGGATCCGCGCCGTCGGCCACCGGGTGGTCCAGGGCGGTGCCCGCTACTCCGAGCCGGTCCTGATCGACGAGCACGTGCGCTGGGACATCCACGATCTCGGGAAGCTCGCACCCTTGCACAACTACGCGGCTGTCGACGGGATCGACGGGGCCCAGGCCCTGCTGCCGGAGGTGCCGCACGTGGCCGTCTTCGACACCGCGTTCTTCACCGCGCTGCCCGCCGCGGCGGCGAACTACGCGCTGAACCGTGAGCTGGCCACGCAGTACCGGGTGCGGCGCTATGGCGCGCACGGGACCAGCCACCAGTACGTCGCCGAGACCGTCGCCTCCGATCTGGCCGCGCAGGGGCATGACGTCTCTGAGCTGCGTCAGGTCGTGCTGCACCTGGGCAACGGCGCCTCGGCCTCCGCGGTGCGGGGCGGCGCGGCGGTGGAGACCTCTATGGGGCTCACCCCGCTCGAGGGCCTGGTGATGGGGACCCGCACCGGTGATATCGATCCGTCGATCTACATCCACCTGCATCGTCAGGCCGGGCTCAGCGCGGAGGAGATCGACGACATCCTCAACAAGCGCTCCGGGATGATGGGCATGTGCGGGATGAGCGACTTCCGTGACATCACGGCGGCGGTCGACGCGGGCGACGAGGCCGCGACCCTCGCGATGGACGTGTACGTGCATCGCCTGCGCAAGTACCTCGGCTCGTACTCCTTCGTGCTGGGCGGGCTCGATATCATCGCCTTCACCGCCGGGATCGGCGAGAACGTGCCGATGGTCCGCGAACGGCTGCTCACCGGGCTCGAGAGCTTCGGCATCGAGCTGGATCTCGAGGCGAACGCTGCCCGCAGCAAGGAGATGCGCGTGATCTCGACACCGAACTCGAAGGTCACAGTGATGATCGTGCCGACCGACGAGGAGCTGTCGATCGCACGTCAGTCGGCAGAGGTGGCGCGCGCCCTGCAGGGCTGAACCCCGGGTTCGCGCGGCGGTTCCACGCGACAACCGCGTCAGGAGCGCTGGCCCTCCTCGGGCCCCGGCTCCTGCGCGTCCTCGTCCGGGTCCGTCTCCGGCTCCTCCCGCTGCGGGTCTACCTGCTTCGCGCCGCCCAGGATCGACGTCCCGCTGGTGTACAGCGAGGTCGGGGTGTAGCCGGTGTAGACCGAGGTCGGGGTGTAGACGGAGGCGGAGTACGCCGGCGTGAACGGCTCCGCGGCGCGGCGTGGCTCAGCGACGTCGGACCCGACGGGCTCGGCGCTGAGGGGTTCGGCACTGAAAGGCTCGACACCGAAAGACTCGGCAGCGAAAGACTCGGCCTCTGCAGGCTCGATCCCTGCAGGCCCGACCCCGTCCGGCTCGATCCCCGCGCGCCCGGTTTCGGAGCGACCGGTCTCGACCTCCGCGTCCGTTCCCCGGTCCGGAGCGCTATCGGGCTCATGCGAGGCGTTCGGCTCCGTCCGTGACATCTCGGTCATCACCGGCACGTCGTCGGGCGCTGACGCAGAGCCATCCGTGGGAGCCGCCAGCGTGTCGTCATCGTCGTACTCGAGGCCCGCGTACCGGATCGTGGGCGGCGCCTGGCGGTCCTGCGACAGTCGCAGCGCCTCGTCGAGGCTCTTGGGCTGCGGTGCCTGCGGGCGCGGACGCATCCGGGGGCGCGACGACGTCCTCGCGTCATCCCCGCCTCCCCACAGCGACGATCCCGACGAGTCGTCCTTGCCTCGCTGCTTCATGGCGAACTGCACCACGAAGATCACGCCGATCACGATGATGAACAGGAACTCCATGGCCATGCCCCTTCCCCGGGTACCCCTGCAGACCGCCATTGTGCCAGGCGCCGCCATCGCCGCAGCCACTCCCTCAGAGGCCCGCGCCTCACGTATCTTGATCGCGAGCGGCCACGGATCATGAGCGGCTACGTCGCGGCCCTCGTCGCCGTCGGCGTTGCCCCGCTGACCGCCGCGCCCGTATCCTTCGGCGCGACGACGGGCACGATCCAGGCATCGTCGTCATTCCGCTATTACGTGTACGTCCCGTCCTTTGATGCAGCCTCCTCCGCCGCCTGCACCGTCACCGGTGGGGACGGAGTGACCTGGACGGCGGAGCAGATCGACCTGCCGGCGAAGATCGTCGACACCGAGTACACCCAGATCGGCACCGTCTCCGTCACCGCAGATCAGCAGGTCACGCTGAGCTGCACAGGAGTCGCCGACGTCGCCGTGGCGGCTCTGGGGATGCGGGGAACGGTGCTCGCATTCAGCATCCTGCTCGTGAGCGCGCTGGCCCTGCTGGGCGGGGGCATCGTCGCTCGAAGACGGTCCCGCGGCCCGGAAAGGTCCTCGCGCCACGAGTGGTTCTGACCTCACCCGCGCCGCAGTCAGCTGAACGGTCGCTCGGCCCTTCGCTGCGCCGCCTCGAGGCAGGCGATCGCCCAGCTCTGGTGGTCATGGATCAGCTCGTCACGCCATGGGATGTCGAGCGCCTCGGCCAGCTCCCAACGATGTTCGGTCCCCATCTGCCGAAAGCTCATGGCCGGGATCTCGAGCTGATCGTCCCCGACACCCCGCTGCTCCTCCCGCGCGGAGGGCGAGGAGGTCTTCGCAGGGTCGTCACCGGGAGGGGTTGCGGAAGGCCGCCGGGTACCGCCGGTCAGCGATCTCAGCACGACCGGAACCCAGATGAGGATCAGCAGCACCAGGGCCAGTGGGAGCACCCCGGTGGAGGGGGCGAGCATCCAGGGCAGCAGGAACTCCAGCTGTGACCAGCTCAGGCTCCACGGCGACATCGGCCAGTAGATCACCAGGGCAATCACGACCGCGGCCAGGAGCGTCACCGGGATATCGCGGGCCCGGTGCCCGCGACGGCGCGGGCCTCCCCGCTGCTGGTCCTGCTCAGAGGGAAGCGTCATCCCTGCCCCTCCTCATCGAGATCCTCTTCTGCGTCTCCGTCCCACGTCGACGAGCGGTACAGCGTGGTGGGGGTGTACACGGAGCCGGGGCTGCTCGAAGACTCCTCGGCCGACGGTCGTTCCGCAGTGCCGGCAGCGGAGGCGACCGCAGTGTCAGAGGTGTCTGCAGCCACGAAAGCCGCGACAGTCGTGTCAGCAGGTTCAACGGCGGTATCCGGACTGGAGGCTCCGACCCTCGCGTCCTCGGCGCGGTGAACGCCGACCGGGCCGGTGCCCAGTGCACGCAGCACCTCGAGGAACGCGCGCGCTCCTCCGCTGGTCTCGTAGTCGGTGCGCCACGGGATCCTGGCCGCGCGAGCCATCGCGCGCAGGTCCGAGACGCTGCGCTCGATCATCACGGCATCGGGATCCTCCGGATCCTGGATGCTGCCGTCATCGGAGAAGGTGAGGGAGGTGCTCCGCTCGGTGATGCTGACGCGGGCTGCCCCCGCGTCGCTGCGGGGCCCCGCATCGCGATGGTGCTCACCGGACGCTCCTGCGGTCCCGCCGCGCCGGCGCTCCCGTGCCGCGCCCCAGGGCAGCAGCATGAGGATCATGCCGAGCACGACGGTGGTGGAGAGGAAGAACCAGTTCCACAGCAGGTCGGAGAGGATGCGCGGACCTCTGCCGTCCAGCAGCATCAGCAATCGGTGTCTGATCGCCTCCCCCGGCGTTCCGGTGTACGGGTAGAACGGTCCGAACAGGAGCAGCAGGCAGATGCCCGTGGCGAGCGCACCACAGAGGAGGACGGCCCACGGAGGGAGACCGCGGCGCGCCCCGGCATCGCGACGTCTGCCCGTGCTCTCGCTCATCGCAGCATCGCTGCCGCCGCCTGACTCACGCGGTGGTCACGACCTCGACCCGCTGGAACTCTTTGAGCTCGAGGTAGCCCGTGGTGGCCATGGCGTGGCGCAGGGCGCCCACGAGGTTCGTGCTGCCGTCGGCGGCGGTCGAGGGACCGAAGAGGATCTGTTCGAGCGGGGCTGCGGTGCCCACCGGGACCCGGTGCCCGCGGGTGAGCGTCGGGTGATGCGCCTCGCTGCCCCAGTGGTGGCCGCGTCCCGGAGCCTCCTCGGCGCGCGCGAGCGCGGCACCGACCATCAGCCCGTCGGCGCCGCAGGCGATCGCCTTGACCAGGTCGCCGGAACGTCCCAGGCCGCCGTCGGCGATCACGTGCACATACCGGCCACCGGACTCATCCATGTAGTCCCGGCGGGCTGCGGCGACGTCGGCCACCGCGCTCGCGAGCGGCACCGTGATGCCGAGGGTCTCCTGGGTGGTCTGGGACGCGCCGCCGCCGAACCCGACCAGCACTCCGGCCGCGCCCGTGCGCATGAGATGCAGGGCTGCCGTGTACGTGGCGCAACCGCCCACGATCACCGGGACGTCGAGCTCGTAGATGAAGCGCTTGAGGTTCAGCGGCTCACGATCGGAGGAGACGTGCTCCGCAGAGACGGTGGTGCCGCGGATGAAGAAGATGTCCACGCCCGCATCGACGACGGTCTTCCAGTGCTCCTGGGTGCGCTGCGGCGACAGCGCGCCGGCGGCGGTCACTCCCGCGTCGCGCAGCTGCTGGATGCGGTCCCGGATCAGCTCGGGCTTGACGGGCTCGGAGTAGACCGAGCGCATCTCCGCGACGACGTCCTCGTCCGCGGCGGTGGCGATGCGGTCGAACTGCGCGGTGGGGTCCTCGTAGCGGGTCCACAGACCCTCGAGGTCGAGCACGCCCAGACCGCCGAGCCTGCCCAGCTCGATCGCGGTCTCGGGGGACATCAAGGAGTCCATGGGGGCGGCGAAGATGGGGATGTCGAAGTGGTAGGCATCCACCTGCCAGGACGTGGAGACGTCCTCCGGGTCACGGGTTCGACGGGACGGGACCACCGCCACGTCGTCGAAGCTGTAGCTGCGGCGTCCCCGCTTGTTGCGGCCGATCTCGATCTCGCTCATCACATCGGGGAGTCTACCGTCGGGACGCACCACCGCTGTCCTCAGGGCGCGCGGGCGGGTCGCGGGCTACCGTGGCCGGATGAGCTCCGAGCACCGTCCCGGCCTCGATCCCGAGCACGGGGATGCCGGATCCCCTCCCTCTTTCCCACGGCTGGATGCCGAGGGAATGCTCGCCCGGTCCGATGCGGCGGATGCCGACGACTCCGCCCGGCGCGACAAGGGACCGTCGCTGCTGCTGCCGGGCCTGGTCACGCTGCTCGGTCTCGCTCTTCTCTCCCAGCAGCTGGTGGAGCTGATCCGGATGGCTCCTGCCGAGGGGCAGGTGAGGCCGATGAACGGCCCGGTGCTGGCCGCCGCTCTCGCCCTGGTCGGCTTCTCTCTGACCCGTCTGCTGCAGCTGCTGGGCTTCATCACCGTCCGACGCCGCCGCGAAGCGGCGGGTGGGACGCTGCGCGAAGTGCCCTGGCAGCTGGAGGATGCGCACTCGCTGCACGCGGTGTGGGTGATCGGGGTGGGAGCATCGATCGCGCTGATGGGACTGCTCGGACTGTGGTCCCTGCTGGACGGCCGCCCCTCAGGTCTCGAACCCGGGTGGCCGCTGCTGCTCGCCGGCGGCGCGGTCGCTCTCGTCGGCCGCGTGGCCTGGCTGCGCACCACCGCCGGCTGGGCGGAATCCGCCGAGGAGTCATGACCATGACGCTTCGGCGCTGAAGATGTCGAGGCCGTCGAGTCCCGCTGTCAGAGGGGCCAGACGGTGTTGACGTCCGGGGTCTTGCCCTTCTTGGTCAGCCATTCGTTCATGCCCTCCGCCCAGCGGCGGTGCCAGCCCATCTGCTCCCGGTGCAGCTCCTCGAGCGAGGAGGCGCCGAGCTTCGGGTACTTGCCCGTGAGGGCCCGCAGCACGTCCAGGGTGGCGGAGACGTCGACGTCGGCCGTGTGGAGGCGGCCGTCCTGCTCGAGCCCGTAGAGCGCGAGCACGTCGGTGAGCGTGCGCTTGCCCTTGCGGTAGCGGTCCACGCCGCGATCCAGGACGAGCGCATCGAGCACCGGGGCGATGTCATGCCCGAGTCGCTGGCTGAGCGTGGGCAGGCCCAGACGGGTCAGCTCGTTCTCGAGGATCGCGAGGTCGAAGCTGATGTTGAAGGCGACCAGCGGCACGTCCCGGCGCAGCGCGTCGGCGATCATCTCGGCGACCTCGTCGAGCGCCTCCGCGGCCTTCATGCCATGGGCGCGAGCGTGCTCGGTGCTGATCCCGTGCACCCGCTGCGCGGGCTCGGGAATGTCCATCTCAGGATCGATCAGCCAGGTCGCGACGGTCTCGTTCTCCCGGCCCGGACCCACGGAGTGCACCAGGGCGACGGTGACGATCCTGTCGGTCGCCACATTCGTGCCGGTGGTCTCGGTGTCGAAACCCAGCAGGGGTCGGTCCGTCCAGGTCAGGGTGCTCGCGCTCATGCACACAGCCTAGGCATCGGCGCAGACATCCGTTAATCACGGCTGTGGATGACTTCACCTTGGGGAGGGACGGTGAGTGCCGCACG